>NZ_JBHWDU010000002.1:0-11803 GCF_042734825.1 Kitasatospora sp. NPDC059648
CGCAGCTGGGCTACTTCGAGGTGGAATTCGCGCACTCCCGCGCTGACACCCCGCACCCCCCACCCCCCCGCGGCCACCCCCCCCCCCGCGGGGCCGCAGGCCGCGGGCGTCGTCGTGCCGCCGGCAGCGTGTCGTGCCCCGGCAAAGGTCCCAGCTCTGCAACCAAACGCCGACCGGCCTGCGCGGTTTCCTGACGGATCGATAGGTTATGCCTCGCCGGTTCGCCGCCAGGTGCCCGTCCCTGCGCCCGCGCTCCGGCCGAACGACCTCACCGCTCATCCCAGGGGGATCACCAATGACCGCCGACACGCCGCACCCCGGCAAGCTGCCTCCGGTCTTCCAACCGCTCCTTCCGGACGACCCCCGGGAGGTCGGCGGCTACCGGCTGTTCGCCCGGCTCGGCGCCGGCGGCATGGGGCGCGTCTACCTCTCGTACACGCCGGGCGGACGTCCGGTGGCGCTCAAGGTGGTCCGCCCCGAGTTCGCCGAGGACGGCGAGTTCCGCCGTCGGTTCGCCCAGGAGGTCAGCAACGCCCAGCGGATCCACGGGCTGTACACCGCCCAGGTGATCGACTCCGGCGGCCTGGACTCGGACGCCCCCTGGCTGGTCACCGCGTACGTGCCCGGCCCGTCCCTGCAGCAGGTGGTGCGGGAGCACGGCGCGCTGCCGGTGCGCACCGTGCTGCTGCTGATGGGCGGCATCGCCGAGGCGCTGCAGGCGATCCACAGCGTCGAGGTGGTCCACCGCGACCTCAAGCCCGCCAACGTGCTGGTCGCCGGGGACGGGCCGCGGGTGATCGACTTCGGCATCGCCCGGGCCGCCGACGCCACCGCCCTGACCGGCACCGGCTACCGGATCGGCTCCCCCGCCTTCATGGCCCCCGAGCAGGCGCAGGGCCACGCGGTCACCCCGGCCACCGACGTCTTCGCGCTGGGCGCCCTGGCCGCGTACGTGGCCGGCGGCACCCCGCCCTTCGGTGACGGGCCGGACACCGCGGTGCTCTACCGGGTGGTCCACGAGGAACCCGACCTGACGGCCGTCCCGGCGGACCTGCGCGAGCTGGTCCAGCGCTGCCTGGCGAAGTCGCCGGAGGACCGCCCGAAGCCGGCCGAGATCATCCAGGTCGCCCGCAACCACCCCGAGGTCGGCGGCCAGCTGCGGTTCGGTGAGGACTGGCTGCCGCGGCAGGTCAACACCGAGATCACCCGGCGCTCCGACCTGCCCAGGACGCCACCCGCACCGCTGCCGGCCGCCCCCGCGACCCCGCCGGCCCCGGCGGTTCCCCCGCAGCCGGTCGGCTCGCCGACCCACCCGGTCACCGTCGCGGTCCAGCCGCCGCGGCAGCCCGCCGCGCCCCCCGGCTTCGCCCCGCCGCCGCTCGGCGCGTACGGCGCCCCGCAGCCGCCCACCGAGACGCCGACCGCACCGGTGCTGCCCACCCCGCCGACCGTCCCGCTCCGGGTGGAGCCGCCGTCCTTCGACACCCCGCCGCCCGGACCGGTGGTCACCGCCGCCGCCCCGGCGCCCGAGCCGGAGCCCAGGCGCCGGGGCGGCGTCTCCTGGAAGGTGCTGGTGACGGTCGCCCTGGTGATGGCGGTCGGCGGCACCGCGGGCGGCGTGGCGCTGATGAAGAAGCTGGACGACGGCGGGAAGGGCAAGAGCAGCGGCAGCACCAGCGCGGCCCGGCAGGGCGGCGGCAGCAGCGCGAACCCGGCCCCCGCCCTGGACGGCGCCTCCCCCTCCCCGACCGCCTCCACCCCCGGTGCACCGGTGTCCGCGGCGCCCTCGAAGTCGGGCCCCGGCACCGTCTCGGCCCCTGCCCGGCCGGTCGGCTACACCCTGCTGCTGGACAAGAAGGCGCTCTCGATCCCGGCCGCCGAGTACTCCTCGGACGCCTACCGGATCGACCTGAACGCCGGCACCGTTGTGCCGCACAGCGGCTCCGACCTGAAGTGGGGCCTGGGCGTCACCAACACCGGCAGCGGCAGCAAGGCCAACTCCTTCGAGAGCGCGGGGGACGAGAAGTCGGACTTCGCCGTGATCACCGAGTCGACGGTCACGGCCGAGCAGTGCGCCGCCGCGATCGACTCCCGGCCGGACACCGACCTGACGTACAACCGGGTCGCGCCCGGGCGCCTGCTCTGCATCCGCGACCGGGACAGCCGCAACATCGCGATCGCCGCGATCACCGCCGCCGACCCGACCACGGGTGCCGCCTCGATGACCGTCAGCACCTGGCGGGCCGGCTGACCGGCAGGTCTATCCTGGCCAGGTCAATCCCCATCGGACCGGAGCGAACCGTGTACTTCACCGACCGAGGCATCGAGGAGCTGGAGAGCCGGCGCGGCGAGGAGGAGGTCACCTTCGAGTGGCTGGCCGAGCGCCTGCGCGAGTTCGTCGACCTCAACCCGGACTTCGAGATCCCGGTCGAGCGGCTGGCCACCTGGCTGGCCCGGCTCGACGACGAGGACGACGACGAGTGACGTCCTGACCGGTGGCGACGAACACCGGACCGAGGGCCCGGGAGGCATGCCTCCCGGGCCCTTCGTGCGTCCCGTAGGGGACGGTTCCGGGGTCGGCTCCGGGCCCGCCCGGGGTCGGAACCGCTTGCTTTTCCCGGCACGCGATATATCGTCTTTAGAAGAGAACGCGATACATCGCGATCCGCGACGGGAGGCGGCAGAGATGAGCCAGTGGACGATCGAGGGGCCCGGCAGGACCACCTTCGAGGACGCGGTCCGCGCACTGCACGTGCGCGTCATCGACGGCAGCGTGAACGTGGTCGCGGCCGAGGGCCCGGCCCGCCTGGAGGTCACCGGCCTCACGGGCGACGCCCTGCACGTGACGCTGGTCGACGGTGTGCTGACCGTCACCTACAAGGACATCAACAGCTGGGGCGAGTTCGGCGACTGGATCAAGTCGGTCGGCTCGGTCCGCAACTTCTTCGACTCCTTCAGGCGCAAGCGCTCCGTCGACGTGACCCTGACCGTCCCGGCCGGCACCGACGTCAAGGTCGGCACCGTGTCGGCGCACTCCACGGTGACCGGCATCGCCGGGCACGTCTCGGTGCAGGGCGCCAGCGGCGACACCACCCTGGCCGAGCTCACCGGGCGGATCGACGCCAGCACCGTCACCGGCGACGTCGACGCCCAGGCGGTCGGCGGCCAGCTCAAGGTCAACACCGTCTCCGGCCGGCTCACCGTGATCGCCGGCACCGCCGACCGGGTCCAGGCCAACACCGTCACCGGCGCCGTCACCCTGGACCTCGACGTGGCCGGCGAGACCGACGTCAAGGTCAACACCGTCAGCGGCCCGGTCGTGGTCCGGATCCCCTCGCTGGCCGATGCCACCGTCGAGGCCGGCTCCACCAGCGGCGACGTCTCCAGCACCTTCGACGAGCTCAAGATGAGCAGCACCTGGGGCGCCAAGAAGATCTCCGGGCAGCTCGGCGAGGGCCGCGGCAGTCTCAACGTCACCACCGTCTCCGGCGCGGTGACGGTACTGCGCCGCCCCGACAGCGAGGACGACGCCCCGGTGGTGGTCAAGGAGCTCCCGGCCTCTCCCGCCGATGACGGGCCCGCCGGCCCCGACCTCACCAAGGAGGCCTGAGATGACCCCCGTGTTCGGCCACGGACGGCTCCGGCTCTACCTGTTGAAGCTGCTGGACGAGGCCCCGCGCCACGGCTACGAGGTGATCCGCCTGCTGGAGGAGCGCTTCCAGGGCCTGTACGCGCCCTCCGCCGGCACCGTCTACCCGCGGCTGGCGAAGCTGGAGCAGGAGGGCCTGGTCAGCCACAGCACCGAGGGCGGCCGCAAGGTCTACCGGCTGACCGACGCCGGGCGCGCCGAACTCGAAGCCCGACAGGGCGAGTTGGACGAGCTGGAGCTGGAGATCCACGACTCCGTGGCACAGCTCGCCGGGGCGATCCGGGAGGACGTCCGGGACAGCGCCAAGGACCTGCGCGAGGAGCTGTGGCAGGCCGCCAAGCAGGCCCCCCGGCCCGGGCGCGACACCGGGGCCGGAACCGGCGGCGACCCGTGGGCCGGGCCCTGGGGCGACAACGAGTCCTGGCAGCGCGCCAAGGAGGAGTTCGCCCAGTTCAAACGCCAGGCCAAGGAGCAGGCCAAGCGCGCCCGGGAGCAGGAGCGGGCCGCCAAGGCCAAGGCGAAGGCCGCCGAGGAGGAGGCGCGCCGGCTGCGCGAGCAGGCCAAGGCCTCCCGCACCGCCGCCCAGCAGGAGGCGCTGCGGATCAAGCGCCGGGTCGAGCAGCAGGTGCGCGAGCACGCCGCGAAGGGCGACTGGCCGACCGGGCTGGCCGAGGGCCTGTCCGAGCTGACCAAGGGCCTGGCCGGGCTGGCCGACGCCGCCCGCTGGGGCCACTCGGCGACGGACGAGCAGGCCGAGAAGGCCGAACCGGGCGAGCGGATCACCGTGACCCGGATCGACCTGGACAAGGACCAGGAGGGGACGGCCGCCCCGGCCGACCTGCCGCCGTGGGCGCGCACCGACCCGGACGGGGACCCGTCCCGCGAGCTGGAGCGGCTGCTCGACCGCTTCCGCGACCAGGTCCGCGACGCGGCGCGGGACGGCGGGGTGAACGCCGGCAAGCTGGCCGAGGCCCGTTCGGTGCTGGGCGCGGCCGGCGAGCGGCTGAAGCGGCTGCTCGGCTGACCCGGGCCGCCACGGGAAGCCCGGTGTCCTCGTCCGGGGACACCGGGCCGTCGCGCGTCAGGGCCGTCGCGCGTCAGGGGTTGAGCACGACCTTGCCGAAGACCTCGCCCTTGGCGAGCCGGGCGAAACCGTCCCGGGCCTCGGACAGCGGCAGCACCGAGTCGATCACCGGGCGGACCCCGGTGTTGGCGCACAGCGCCAGCAGCCCGGCCAGCTCCTCCTTGGTGCCCATGGTCGAGCCGACCACCTTGAGCTCCAGGAAGAAGATCCGGTTCAGCTCGGCGGCCTTGGGGCTGGGGCCGGAGGTGGCACCGGAGATGACGATGGTGCCGCCCGGGCGCAGCGACTTCACCGAGTGCGACCAGGTCGCGGCGCCGACCGTCTCCATCACCGCGTCCACCCGGGAGGGCAGCCGGGCGCCGCTCTCGAAGGCCGCGTCCGCGCCGAGCTCGACCGCCCGGCGGCGCTTGGCCTCGTCCCGGCCGGTGACCCAGACCCGCAGGCCGGCCGCCTTGCCGAGGACGATCAGCGCGGTCGACACCCCGCCGCCGGCGCCCTGCACCAGGACGGTGTCACCGGGCCTGACCCCGGCGTTGGTGAACAGCATCCGGTACGCCGTCAGCCAGGCCGTGGGCAGGCAGGCGGCCTCCTCGAAGCTCAGCTCGGCGGGCTTGGGCAGCAGGTTCCAGGTCGGCACGGCCACCCGCTGGGCGAAGGTGCCCTGGTAGCGCTCGGTCAGGATGGACCGGGGCTCGTCCGGGCCCACCCCGTGGCCGGTCTGGCCGATCACCGAGTGGATGACGACCTCATTGCCGTCCTCGTCGACACCGGCGGCGTCGCACCCGAGGATCATCGGCAGCTTCTCGGCGGGCAGGCCGACGCCGCGCAGCGACCACAGGTCGTGGTGGTTGAGGCTGGCGGCCCTGACCGTCACCACGCTCCACCCGGGGCGGGCCTGCGGCTCGGGGAGTTCGCCCAACTCCAGGCCGCTGAGCGGGTCGTCGGCGTCGATACGGGCGGCATAGGCAGCAAACATGTCCCGGACACTAGCCGGGACGGCCGAGGCCGGGAACCACGCGTACGTGTGACGCGCGTCCCGGCCCCGGTCCGGCTGGTCCCCGCCCGGGGAGCTCCCCGGAACTCGTCGGACCGTCAGATCCGCGCCACGCCCTCGGCGCGGGCGGCGTCGGCCACGGCCTTGGTGACCGCCGGGGCGACGCGCTCGTCGAACGGCGAGGGGATGACCTTCTGCGGCGTCAGCTCGTCGGCCACCACGCCGGCCAGCGCCTTGGCGGCGGCCAGCTTCATGCCCTCGGTGATCCGGGAGGCCCGCACCTGCAGCGCACCGGCGAAGATGCCCGGGAAGGCCAGCACGTTGTTGATCTGGTTCGGGAAGTCGCTGCGCCCGGTGGCGACGACCGCCGCGTACTTGTGGGCCACCTCGGGATGGATCTCCGGGTTGGGGTTGGCCATCGCGAAGACGAACGCGCCCTCGGCCATGGTCGCCACGACCTCCTCCGGCACGGTGCCTCCGGAGACGCCGATGAACACGTCGGCGCCGGCCAGGGCGTCGGCCAGCGAGCCCTTGAGCGCCGAACGGTTGGTCTGCTCGGCGATCTCGGCCTTGACGTCGGTCAGGTCCTCGCGGCCCTGGTGGACCACGCCCTTGCGGTCGCAGACGGCCACGTCGCCGATGCCCGCGGCGACCAGCATCTTGGCGATGGCGATGCCGGCCGCGCCGGCGCCGGAGATGACGGCCCGCAGCGAGCCGATCTCCCGGCCGGTCACCTTGGCGGCGTTCCACAGGGCGGCGGTGGTGACGATCGCGGTGCCGTGCTGGTCGTCGTGGAAGACCGGGATGTCCAGGGCCTCCTGGAGCCGGCGCTCGATCTCGAAGCAGCGCGGGGCGGAGATGTCCTCCAGGTTCACGCCGCCGAAGGACGGAGCCAGCCGGACCACCGTCTCGACGATCTCGTCCACCCCGGTGCAGGCGAGCGCGATCGGCACCGCGTCCACGCCGCCGAACTGCTTGAACAGGATGGCCTTGCCCTCCATCACCGGGAGCGAGGCCTCCGGGCCGATGTCACCGAGGCCGAGCACCGCGGTGCCGTCGGTGACCACCGCGACGGTGTTGGACTTCCAGGTGTAGTCGTTGACCAGCTCCGGCTGCTCGGCGATGGCCGTGCAGACCCGGGCGACACCGGGGGTGTAGGCGAGGGACAGGTCGTCCGCGTCGCGCACCGGCACGGTCGCCCGGATCTCCATCTTGCCGCCGCGGTGGAGCGCGAAAACGGCGTCGACCGGATCGTCGGTGTCCTGGGTGCTGCTGATGATCTCCGCTGCCACGATGACCTCTTCGTCATTGTTCTGGCGAGGTGCGCGGCCGACGGGCAGAGCGGCCCCGTCCGGGAACCGGAAACCGGGTACGCGGAAGCGGACCCGGGGTCGGGGTGGGGCGCTGCCGTCGGGTGGCGCCCTCGGATGAGGGTTTTTATGGGGTCTTGTATTGATCCGCGTTGTGCTACCGGGCCGAGCGTAGGTCGGACGAAGGCATCGCACCTATGCCTTTTCGTCCTCGTCACGTGCCGTTCACCGCCGTGCTGTCGCGTCGAACTGGGATCCGGAGTCGGAAGCGCCGGACCCCGGCGGCGGCGACGGTGTGGAGGCACGCGCACCCGCAGGGGTGAACGCAGACCCGCTGGGGAGTCGGCGCCCCGGATACGGAGCCACGTGATGACTTCCGGTCCCGGGCGCCCGAGCCTGTCGGGGCTCGTCGGTCTGGTTCGAGCGTTCGGGGATCACCCGGTACCGAATTCTGACACACCCGCTGCCGGGCCCGTCTGAGCGGGATGGCAGGATCGCGTGGCCGCCATTCCGCGTACACGAGCGCGACACCGCGGCGACCGCGGTCCGCCCCTCAGGAGTAGCCCTCATGCCTCACCTCCTCCATGTCCACCGTCCGGCCTTCGCCGGAGCCGCCCTGGCCGCCGCCGGAGCCCTGCTGCTCACCGGGTGCGGCGGTGGCGGCGGGCAGGCCGCCGCGAGCGACCCGGTCAAGGACGTCCGCGCCAAGCTACCGAAGGCCCAGCGCTCGGCCGGAGTGCTGCGCATCGGCATGGACGTCAACCTCACGCCGGTGGAGTTCCACGGCCCGGACGGCAAGCCGACCGGCCTGGACCCGGACCTCGCCACCGCCCTCGGCCGGATCCTCGACGTGCGGGTCGAGTTCGTGGACACCCCGTTCGACAAGCTGGTCCCGGACCTGCAGGGCAAGCAGTTCGACGTGGCGATGTCCGCGCTCAGCGACATCCGCCAGCGCCGCGAGGGCCTGGACGAGAACGGCAAGCAGGTCAACCCGGGCGTGGACTTCGTGGACTACTTCATCGCCGGGACCTCGATCGTCGTCCCGAAGGGCAACCCCAAGGGGATCCGCGCCCTGGACGACCTGTGCGGACGCACCATCGCCTTGCAGCAGGGCACCAACCAGGACGACATCGCCACCCGGCAGACGGCCGTCTGTGCCCGCACCGGCCGCCCGCTGACCGTGCACCGCTTCGACTCCGACGTCAAGGCGCTGGCCGAGGTCGCCTCCGGCGCGGCCGCGGCCGGCCTGCACGACTACCCGGTGGCCGCCTATGCGGCGAAGACCACCGACGGCGGCAACCGCTTCGAGGTGACCGGCACCCTGTCCACCTCCAACCCGTACGGGATCGCGGTGCGCAAGGGGGACACCGAGCTGCGCGACACCCTGTCCAAGGCGGTGGACCAGCTGATCCGCAGCGGCGAGTACGACAAGATCCTCGGTAAGTGGAACGTGAGCGCCGGCGCCGCGCAGAACGCGGTGGTCAACGGGGGCATCTGAGCCCGCGCCAGCGGGCCGCCCCGCCGGGGCGGCGACCCGGCGGGGCTTCCGGGCAGAGTACAGGCCGATCTGCATACTTATACGCAGGGTGACAGGGGCACGCGATCCGTCCGAATAGCGGACAGCGCGAGCCCTTGTTATCCGATTTTGATCTGAATGAGGGCCACCTGACTGTCCTCAGATGGCAGGATTCCCCCCATCTCGGATCGAGCCGGCCACTGGTCGAGGCGGTTCAGGTCGACGTCCACCTCGGCGGAGGGTGGCGGAAGCAGTACCCGGCACGACCCTGGGCGGCCCCTGTGCGCCCAGGCACTGCACCACCCGGCAACGCCCGTACGACGACGTACAGCGACATACCCACCCGTACGGCTCCGTACGGCCAGCTGCCCCGGTGCGCCGCTCCCCGCGGCGCGCTCCGCCCGATTTCTCTCCCCAGGAGGAGATCCCCCTCATGACCGCCCGTACCCAGCGCACCCGCCTCCTCGCGGCAGGCGTGGCCGCCGTGTCCGTGTCCCTCGTGCTGACCGGCTGTGGCAGCAGCAAGAGCAGTGAGGGCGGCGGCGCCCCCAACGCCTCCGCGACCGTCAACGAGGTCAAGGCCGACGACAAGCTGGTCGCCCTCGTCCCCGCGGACGTCAAGTCGGCCGGGAAGCTCGTGGTCGGCGCGGACGCCTCGTACGCGCCGGACGAGTTCAAGGACGACAGCGGCAAGGTCATCGGCATGGACGTCGATCTCGCCAACGCCATCGCCGCCAAGCTCGGCCTCAAGGCCGAGGTCCAGGACTCCGGCTTCACCGCGATCATCCCGGGCATCCAGTCGAACAAGTTCCAGCTCGGCATGTCGTCCTTCACGGACAACAAGGAGCGCGAGCAGGTCGTCGACATGGTGACCTACTTCAACTCCGGCAGCGCCATCGCGGTCAAGAAGGGCAACCCCAACAAGGTCGACCCGAAGGACCTCTGCGGCAAGAAGGTCGCCGTCCAGACCGGCACCACCCAGGCCGACGAGATCAAGGACACCCGCAACCCGGACTGCGCGAAGGCCGGCAAGCCGGGCATCCAGAACGACGGCGACAAGTTCGACCTCCAGACGGACGTCACCAACGCCGTGGTCTCCGGCCGCGACGACGCGATGATGGCCGACTCCCAGGTCGTCGACTACGCGATCAAGCAGTCCGGCGGCCAGCTGGAGAAGCTCGGCGACACCTACGGCGTGGCCCCCTACGGCGTCGCCCTGGCCAAGGGCTCCAAGCTCACGCCGGCCGTCCAGGGCGCCATCCAGTCGCTGATCGACGACGGCACGTACAAGCAGATCCTCACCAAGTGGGGCGTCGAGGCCGGCGCCCTCGACAAGTCGACCGTCAACGGCGCCGTCAGCTGACCTCTTGTACGTCTCATCTCCCCCCGAGGCCACACCGTGAACTCTCTGGACAAGGGGGCGGCGGAGAAGGGACGGCCTGAGACCATCAAGGCCGTCCCGGTTCGCCACCCCGGACGCTGGGCGGGCGCTGTCGTCATCGCCCTGCTCGCAGCGATGCTGCTGAGCGCCCTCTTCACCAACCCCGCTTTCAAGTGGGACATCGTCGGGCAGTACCTGTTCCACGACAGCATCATGCACGGCCTGCTCGTGACGCTGGAGCTGACCGTCCTCTCCATGCTCATGGGTGTGGTCGGCGGCATCGTCCTCGCGGTGATGCGCCTGTCGCCGAACCCGCTGCTGGCCGGCACCGCCTGGGTGTACATCTGGGTCTTCCGCGGCACCCCGGTGCTGGTGCAGCTGGTGTTCTGGAACTTCCTCGGCCTGATCTGGGCCAAGCTGTCGATCGGCGTCCCGTGGGGACCGGAGTTCTGGTCCGGGCAGACCAACGTCCTGATCCCGACCTTCGTCGCCGCGCTGCTGGGCCTCGGCCTCAACGAAGCCGCCTACATGGCGGAGATCGTGCGCGGCGGCATCCAGTCCGTCGACGAGGGCCAGACCGAGGCCGCCCACGCGCTCGGGATGAGCCGGTTCCAGACCATGCGGCGGATCGTCCTGCCGCAGGCCATGCGGGTGATCATCCCGCCGACCGGCAACGAGACCATCTCGATGCTGAAGACCACCTCGCTGGTCTCCGTGATCTCCCTGGAGGAGATCTTCCGGGCCGGCCAGGTCATCTACTCCCGGAACTACCAGAACATCCCGCTGCTGATCGTCGTCAGCCTCTGGTACCTGTTCTTCACCTCGGTGCTGACCATCGGCCAGTACTACATCGAGCGCTACTACGCCCGAGGCTCCAACCGCACCCTCCCGCCCACCCCGCTGCAGCGACTGCGGGGCCTGTTCGCCGGGAAGCCCACCCCGAAGACGAGCGCCGACGTCGTCCCGGGCCTTGAGGGAGGTGGTCACGTATGACCGATCTGAGCAAGACCCCCGCCGCCTCCGCCGAGCCGATGGTCCGCGCCGAGAACGTGCACAAGTCCTACGGCTCGGTCGAGGTGCTCAAGGGCATCGACCTGGAGGTCAGGCAAGGCGAGGTGTTCTGCCTCATCGGCCCGTCCGGCTCCGGCAAGTCGACCTTCCTGCGGTGCATCAACCACCTGGAGAAGATCAACGGCGGCCGCCTCTGGGTGGACGGCGAGTTGGTCGGCTACCGGCAGAGGGGCGACAAGCTCCACGAGCTCAAGGACCGCGAGGTCGCCCTGAAGCGGCGCGACATCGGCATGGTGTTCCAGCGCTTCAACCTGTTCCCCCACATGACCGCCATAGAGAACGTCATCGAGGCGCCGGTCCAGGTCAAGGGCGAGACCAAGGCCGACGCCCGGGAGCGCGGGATGGCCCTGCTGGAGCGGGTCGGCCTCGCCGACAAGGCGAAGAACTACCCCTCCCAGCTCTCCGGCGGCCAGCAGCAGCGCGTGGCCATCGCCCGCGCCCTGGCCATGAAGCCCAAGCTGATGCTCTTCGACGAGCCCACCTCCGCGCTCGACCCGGAGCTGGTCGGTGACGTGCTCGACGTCATGCGCGGTCTCGCCGAGGAGGGAATGACGATGGTGGTCGTCACCCACGAGATGGGCTTCGCCCGCGAGGTCGGCGACGCGCTGGTGTTCATGGACGGCGGTGTGGTGGTCGAGTCCGGCAACCCCCGCGAGGTGCTCACCAACCCCCAGCACGAGCGCACCCGGGCCTTCCTCTCCAAGGTGCTCTGAGCCCGTACGGTCGGGGCCCCGCAGGGGAAGTACAAGCGGGCGCCCGCGATTTAAGCAGCCGGGGGATTGTCTAGAAACAGGTAGC